>NZ_JBHMDO010000046.1:0-500 GCF_042431225.1 Paenibacillus aurantiacus
TGACGGAATCACTATTGTTTTCTCTTCCTCAGGGTACTTAGATGTTTCAGTTCCCCTGGTCTGCCTCCATGTTACCTATGTATTCAGTAACAGGTGACTGCGCATTACCGCAGCCGGGTTTCCCCATTCGGACATCCCCGGATCAAAGCGTGCTTACCGCTCCCCGAGGCATTTTCGTAGTTCGCCACGTCCTTCTTCGGCTCCTAGTGCCTAGGCATCCTCCGTGCGCTCTTACTAGCTTAACCTAATGCTGATTGGCTTGCTTCCACGGAACGTGGATGCAGCATTCAGCTCATTCGCTCCGATTGATTCGATGACGCTCCCGTTGTCTGGCCTGTTTCTTGATCCACGAACTCCAAGAGTTGTGGAAACCGTCCGACAAAAGTCGCTTACCCCGAACAATCTTCGCTACAGCAATTGAAAGGCAAAACCTTTCGCATACTGCTGTTATAACTCAGCTAAAGGATGTTTCATTTCATATCCAGTTTTCAAGGTGCAGA